>JAXHMM010000018.1 GCA_034521445.1 Balneolaceae bacterium
TCGCGCAGGGCGGCCTGCACAAAGGCGGGCAGGTTGAGCAGGCGCAGCATGTTGGCCACCGTAGAGCGGTTCTTGCCCACCTTCTCGGCCACCTCGGCCTGCGTGAGGCCGGCCTCCTCCACCAGCCGCTGGTAGCCTACGGCAATCTCGATGGGATTGAGGTCCTCCCGCTGAATATTCTCAATAAGGGCAAAGGAAAGGATCTGATCGTCCTCCACCTCCCGCACGTAGGCCGGGATCTCCCGCAAACCTGCCTGTTTGGAAGCGCGCAGGCGGCGCTCTCCGCTGATCAGCTCAAAACGCTTTTCGCCCAGGTAGCGCACGGTGATGGGCTGGATGAGCCCGTGACTCTCGATGGAGTGGGCCAGCTCCCTCAGGCTCTCCTCGCGGAACTCCTTACGCGGCTGGTGGGGATTGGGACGGATGTTCTGCACCGGAACGTGCAGCACCACATTGACGCGCGCCTTGGGGTCGGCAGCGGGATTGCGGCCCTCCCCTTCCGGGGCGTCCTTCCCCTCGCCCTCGTAGTCGGGGAAAAAAGCTCCCAAACCTCGTCCCAATGCTTTTCTGGATGACATGGCGCGTCGTGGCTTCTAGTTGGCAAAAACGGGG
The DNA here is from genome assembly GCA_034521445.1 of Balneolaceae bacterium. NCBI lineage: Bacteria > Pseudomonadati > Balneolota > Balneolia > Balneolales > Balneolaceae > Balneolaceae bacterium. Next base: position 613 of record JAXHMM010000018.1, read on the forward strand.
CTGTCCTTGAACAGCTTCTTGTTGCGGTGGATCAGCTCGCGCGCCAGCGACAGGTAGTTCTTGGCGCCGGTGCTGGTGGAGTCGTACAGCAGGGCGGGCTTGCCGAAGCTGGGTGCCTCGGCCAAACGTACGTTGCGCGCTATAACCGACTTGAACACGCGGTCCTCAAAGTATTTGCGCACCTCCTCAGCCACCTGGTCGGACAGGCGTGTGCGCGTGTCGAACATGGTCAGCAGCACGCCCTCGATCTCAAGCCCGGTGTTCAGATGCTGCCGCACGATCTTGATGGTGTTCAGCAGCTGCCCGAGACCCTCCAGGGCGAAGTACTCGCACTGTACCGGAATAATGACCGAATCGGAGGCGGTCAGCGAGTTGATGGTCAGCAAACCCAGCGAGGGCGGACAGTCAATAATGATAACATCGTATTTGTCCCGCAGCGAGGCGATGGCTTTCTGCAGGATGCGTTCTCGTTCCTGCCGGTCGATCATCTCGATTTCGGCTCCAACCAGGTTGATGTGGGATGGGATCAGATCCAGGAAGGGAAGTTCGGTCTCCCGTATGGCGTCAGTGGCGTCCACGCCACCCACCATCACCTCATAGATGGAGCTGCTTACCGTTTTGGGTTCGATGCCCAGTCCGCTGGTGGTGTTGCTCTGCGGGTCGATATCGATGACGAGGGTTGTGTGCTCGATGGCTGCCAGGCTGGCTGCAAGGTTGATGGCCGTCGTCGTCTTGCCAACCCCGCCTTTCTGATTTGCAATGGAAATAACTTTACCCATGAAGACACACTAGCGGTTGTAGATCGTTCGCAGGTTCAGGGTGAAACCGGGCCGGACGGTGGGATTGAGTGGTATGTCCGCCGGCCAAGTGATTACCGTTTCACGCCATGTTTCACGCTTTCAATCATAAAAATATAACGGGATGCCTCCTGCTAAACAAAAATACTTATACACACCACTTCCGAAAGCATATATTTTCATATAACCCATTGACGGGCATATATTTACGTCCTTTTTAATAAAGTAATTTATCGACTCTTCCACACCCAATGCCGGCAATACCGGAAAAGGACGAGCCTACAGCATCTCCTCGACGGGGCGGTAATCCATGTCGAAGGCTTCGGCTACATCGCGGTAGACAATCTCACCGCCCACCACATTGAGTCCCATACGCAGTTCAGGATCCTCTTCCAGGGCCTGTTTCCAGCCCTTGTTCGCCAGGTCCACCGCATAGGGAAGGGTGACATTGGTGAGACCCAACGTGGAGGTGTAGGGAACGGCCCCGGGCATGTTGGCCACACAGTAGTGTACGATATCATCAACGATATAAACCGGATCGGCGTGGGTGGTGGCCCGGGATGTCTCGAAGCAGCCGCCCTGGTCGATGGCCACATCAACCAATACGGTTCCGGCCCGCATCTCGCTCAGCATCTCCCGCGTGATGAGGTGAGGAGCTTTGGCGCCCGGCTTGAGCACGGCGCCGATCACCAGGTCTACGTCAGGCAGCATCATCCGTATGTTGGCTTCCGAGGAGAACATGGTGGAGCAATTGCGCGGCATTACGTCGTCCAGGTAGCGCAGGCGCGGCATATTAATGTCAAAAATGGTGGTGTCGGCGCCCATGCCGGCAGCAATCTTGGCGGCGTTTACTCCCACGATCCCCCCGCCCAGCACCATTACTTTGGCGGGCTTCACGCCGGGAATACCCCCCAGCAGCACCCCCCTGCCCTTCAGCGGCTTCTCCAGGTATTTGGCGCCCTCCTGGGTAGCCATGCGTCCGGCCACCTCACTCATGGGAATCAGCAGCGGCAGGGAGCCGTCCTCCTTCTCCACGGTTTCGTAGGCTATGGCTACCGCCCCCGATTCAGCCACCGCCTCCGTAAGCTCGCGGCTGGCGGCAAAGTGGAAATAGGTGAATATGACCTGGTCCTCGCGCATCCGAGGGTACTCCTCGGCAATAGGCTCCTTTACCTTCATGATCATTCCGGCCTTCCGCCAGAGGGCATCCACATCTTCGATGATCTCAGCGCCCGGCCTTGCGGTACTCCTCGTCGGGGAATCCGCTCCCGACGCCGGCCCCCTTCTGCACCAGTATATCGTGGCCATTACGGGTCAGTGCGGACACCCCGCCGGGCAATAGCGCAACCCGGTTTTCGTGGGTCTTGATCTCTTTGGGTACACCGATAATCATAATCCGTCGTTCCGTTGGTTCGGGTTAAAATTTTGGGTGGTCAATGTAGGGTTTTTTTGTCTCTTTTTTTAGGCCTTTGCACCTTTTAACCTGCTTTCCTTTTCATCTTATCCGTCTTATCCCTTTATTGAGTTAATATTTTAACCAGCCACATTTCGAACTTACAACGAACGACGATGACATCCACCCAACCCCCCTATTCCGCAGGCGAGCCGACCGGCCCCATCCCGGCGGACCTGTTCCCCCACTCTTTTCAGGCGGCCGCCCGGCTGCTCTGCTTGCTGCTGGCCCTTACCCTGGTCTCCGCATGCAGCACCACCCGCAACACCGCGGGCGGCCAGGACGCCCCCGACCGTGAGACGCAAGGCCAAACGGCCGATGCCTCCGGTGAGGAGGAAGACGGCTACGAGAGCGTGATCACGGACGAGGCGGTCTCCGACGAGGGCCTTTTTACCGTGCACCGTGTGGACGACAGTTTCTACTACGAAATTCCCGACAGCCTGCTCGGACGCGAAATCCTGTTGATCAGCCGCGTGGCCCAGGTGCCCACCGATTTCTTCGGCTTTAACAGCGCCGGCTCCAGCACCGGCGAGCAGGTATTTACCCTTGAGAAACGGGGAGATAAAATCCAAATGCGCGTGCGCAACTACGACAACTTCGCCCCCGACAGCGCTGCCATTAAGTTTTCGGTGGAGGCCAACAACTTCGAACCCGTGGTGTCGGCGTGGGACATAGAGGCTATCGGACCCGATTCGACCACCTCGGTCATCGAGGTGACCGACTTCTTCACCAGCGACGTACCCGCCATCAGCGGACTGGCAGATTACCTCCGTACCATGTACCAGGTACGGCGCGTGGATGGCAACCGCAGCTACATCGAATCCATGAAGAGCTTCCCGGAGAACGTGGAGACGCGCCATGTGCTTACCTATGAGGCGGTGAATCCGCCCAGCGAGGTGCAGACCAACTCCCTTTCCCTCCTCATGAACCAGTCCATGGTACTGCTTCCCGAAGAGCCGATGCGTCCCCGCTACGCCGACGACCGCGTGGGCTACTTTTCGGTCTCACGCATCAATTACGGGCTGAATGAGCAGAAGGCCGCTACCCAGGAGTTCATCCGCCGCTGGAGGATGGAGCCGAAGGACCCCGAGGCCTACGCCCGCGGGGAGCTGGTGGAGCCGGTGGAACCCATTGTCTACTACCTCGATCCGGGTACGCCCGAACGCTTCCGTCCCTATATCATACAGGGCATTGAGGACTGGCAGGAGGCCTTCGAGGCGGCCGGTTTCAAAAACGCCATCATCGCCAAGGAGCCGCCCACCCCCGAGGAGGATCCCGACTGGAATCCCGAGGACGTCCGCTATTCGGTGGTGCGCTATGTGGCCAGTACCATCCGTAACGCCGTAGGTCCCAGCGTGTCCGACCCGCGGACCGGCGAGATCATCGAAAGTGACATCATCTGGTATCACAACCACCTGCGCTCCTACCGAAATCGTCTGATGATCGAGACCGGCGCAGCCAACCCCGACGCCCGCTCGCTCATGCTGGACGAAGACCTGATCGGCGAAACCATGCGCCGCGTGATCTCCCACGAGGTGGGCCACGCCATCGGACTGCCCCACAATATGCAGTCCAGCTCCGCTTATCCGGTGGACTCCCTGCGCTCGGGCTCCTTCACCCAGGAGTACGGCATCGCCACCACCATTATGGAGTACGCCCGCCAGAACTATATTGCCCAACCGGGCGACGAAAACATCCGCTTCATCCGCAAGATCGGGCCCTACGACAAGTACTCTGTAAACTGGGGCTACCGCGTCATCCCCGAAGCCGATACGCCCGAGGAGGAGAAGCCCATCCTCGACTCCTGGATCACCGAAAAGGAAGGCGACCCGGTCTACCGCTTCGGCAGTGCCGGAGGCTACGACCCGAGCATTCAGACCGAAGACCTCTCCGACGACCCGGTGCAGGCCTCCACCTACGGCATGATGAACCTCAAGCGCGTGGTGCCCAACCTCATCGAGTGGACCTCCACGCCGGGCGAGAGCTACGACGACCTCGAGGAGATCTACGGGGAGCTCATCGGTCAGTGGAGCCGCTACGTGAACCACGTGATCACCAACATCGGCGGGGTCTACACCTATCCCAAGGCCACCGACCAGGAAGGACCCGTCTACGAACCCGTCCCCGAGGATTACCAGCGCAAGGCCATGGCCTTCCTCAACGATAACGCCTTCACCACGCCCGAATGGCTGCTGGACGAGGATATCCTGCGGCGCATCGAGCACGCGGGTGCCCTTGAGCGCATAGGCCAGCTGCAGGGCTCGCACCTGCGGCGGGTGATGGATACCGACGTCATGCTGCGTCTCATCGAGGCCGAGGGCTTTTCGGACGGCGACACCTATACGGTGAGCGAGATGCTGGGCGAGCTTCGCAGCGGCGTCTGGTCGGAAATTTATGAGAACGAAAACACCGATACCTACCGGCGTAACCTGCAGCGCATCTACCTGGATCACATCGAGAGCCTGCTGAACGGGGAGGAGAATGACGATGTGAGCCACACCGATATCCAGGCACTGCTTAAAGAGGAGCTGCGTACCCTGCGAGGGGACGTGGACGACGCCCTGCCGGGCGCCTCAGGCCTGCACCGAGCTCACCTGGTGGACGTGACCGAGCGCATCGACGGCATGCTCGACAGCGACTGACACCTGCACATCATCTTTACGCAAAAGCCCCGCCCGGCATCGCCCGGCGGGGCTTTTTTTATGGGAGGGATTATGGAGACGGGCTATTAATCCGAACGGATCTCTGCGGCCTTCTCAAGCCCTTTCTCGGTAATGGTAACATGACCGTAAAGCAGGGGGCCGCCGATGGTCTCGAGGTTCAGATAGCCCAGGCTCTCCAGGTATTCCAGGCGATTCCTGATCTCGGTACGATCCATGCCCACCTTTTCGTTGATCTCCCTGACGGGTATCTTGTAGGCCGTGTCGCCGCGGGAAAGTCCGGCGACCGCTTTCAGGAATTCACCGTTCTTCCTGCTAAAGTCACTGCCGATGATCATGGGTGCGCGTCCAATGCGGTAGATTCGTTGCCGGGCATTTCCCCGGCGGGATCAGGCCTAAAGACAACAAACAGATCTCAACGTCAAGGTTATGTAACTGTTATGTTTGTGTTAAGATCGGAAGCTGGCATCGCGCGCCCTTCCCTTTTATATCATCCCAAAACCTGCTATCCTAAGGCCGAATCCAAAGACGCCTCATGATTTCTAAAGAGATACTCAAGAAAGTCCGCAAGATCGAGATCCGCACGAAGGGCATGGTGAACAATATCTTCGGCGGGGAATACCAGTCGGCCTTCAAGGGCCGCGGCATGGAGTTCTCTGAGGTGCGCGAATACCAGTTCGGGGACGACATACGGATGATCGACTGGAACGTGACCGCGCGGACGGGCGACGCTTTCATCAAGGTCTTCGAGGAGGAACGCGAGCAGACGCTCATGCTCTGCGTGGACATCTCCCCCAGCGGCGCATTCGGCTCCCGCAGCCAGAGCAAAACGGACCTGGCCATCGAGGTCTGCGCGGTGCTCGCCTTCAGCGCCATCAAGAACAGCGACAAGGTGGGGCTGGTGCTCTTCACAGACCGCATCGAGAAGGTGATTCCGCCCAAGAAGGGTCGCATCCATGTGCTCCGTCTTATCCGTGAACTGCTGACCACCGAGCCCGAAGGCACCGGCACCGACCTGAGCGAGGCCCTCTCCTACGTAAACCGCCTGCTCAACCGCCGCGCCATCGTCATCATGGCCAGCGATTTCCAGGACCGCGACTACGAGCGGCAGATCCGGATCACCAACCGCAAGCACGACCTGGTGAACCTGATGATCAACGACTCGCTGGAGGACGAACTGCCTGACCTGGGCATCGTGCCCATGCACGACGCCGAGACGGGTGAGGAGGTGCTGGTGGATACCTCCAGCAAAAAGGTGCGGGAGGCCTACCGCAAGAGAAGAAAGGTGCGGAAGGCCGAACTGAGAGACCTTTTCATGCGCATGAAGATCGACTGCATCGAGCTGCAGACCAACCAGTCTTACGTGCGCCCGCTCATGAATTTTTTCCGGCGGCGCATGCAGCGCTACTGAATCTGCTTCTTTCCGCGCGTTCCTACCGCGCGCTCAGGATGGGATGGGGATGCTCCAGGGTCAGAAGCTGGGCACGCAGCTCGTTGCGGCGCTGCATGAACTCATCCAGGAGCTCCTGCGGCACCGATTCCGAGGAAGGCAGGTCGATGGTAAGAGGATTCACCGGCGAGCCGTTACGGTAGAGCTGGTAGTGCAGGTGCGTGCCGGTCACCCTTCCCGTGGCACCCACGTAGCCGATCACCTCGCCCTGGTCTACCGTCGCCCCGCGGCGGATGCCGCTCGCGAAGCCGCTCAGGTGGAGGTAGGCGGTGTCGAAGGTGCCGTTGTGGCGAATCTTGACCCAGTTGCCGTTGGCGCCGCGGTAGCCGGCCTCCACCACCGTGCCGGCGCCGGTGGAAAGCACGGGCGTGCCGTGAGGGGCGGCGTAGTCCACCCCGTTGTGCGGGCGCCGCTCCTTGAGAACCGGGTGAAAACGGCGGGGATTGAAGCCGGAGCTGATACGCTGGTTGTAGCGGAAGGGGGCCTTGAGCAGGGCTTTCTGCACGCTGTTGCCTTCCCCGTCGTAAAAACCTTCCGTCTCACCGGCGGCAAAACGGTAGGCCTGGTGCGTCTCGCCCATGTGGGTGAACTCGATGGCCAGGATATCACCCACCCCCCGGTACTCACCATTGACGTAGGTGTTCTCGTAGTAGACCTCGAAGGAATCGCCGTCGCGGAGGTTGAAAAAGTCGATCTCCCATGCCAGCACATCGGACATCTTGTAGGCCAGTACCTGGCTTGCGCCCTGCCCCGTGACCGCCATGTAGAGGGAGCTGGTGATCTCGGCCGAGGTCTTGGCCGTGCGGGTGACAACCTCGTGGGCGTCACGGTAGATGCGCAGGGAATCGCTGAACTCGAAGACGACGTAGTCGGTGTCGCTGGACTGCCAGACGAGCCTCTCTACGGGAGGAGCGTCGTCCGAGGGTTCTTCGCGGCTGGGACCCGAGGTGGCCGGCTCACCGGCAAGGTGCGCCTCGCCCGCGGCGCCTTCGGCCGGAACCGGTCCACCGGAAGAATCGGCCGTGCGCGTGTAGACGCGGTAGTCCTGCCCCGGCTTGAAGTCGGAAAAGTCGATGTGATTTTCGGCCCGGCTGGTAATGCGGTAGATCTCCGATCGGCTGAAGCCCAGCCCGTCCAGGATAAGATAGAGGCTCTCGTTGCGCCTAACCTGCCGCTCGGACACCTGCAGGTTGTCTACGCGAAACCCGTAGCTGTCGTAGCGGGCCTCGGTGGTATCGGCCGCAGAGAGGGTCTCGGCGTCACCCGCTGCCGTATTGTTCCTTTCCTTAGGTTCATCGCCGCCCGCGCACCCCGAAAGCAGGGCAAGCAGCAGTCCGGCAGTCAGCCAATTCCTGAGATTCAACAAATTATTACCTGTTTGGGTATGGGGTTTAGCTAGGGTCAAACATAGCACATTCCCCCCAGCAATGCATAACGAAAGTAGCCGGCCCTCGGCCTGTCCCATAACCGCTACAGGACCGTCTTTCCGAAGGGGTGGAAATTTTCTATTTTAATCGCCGCGCTCGGCAGACATACAATATTTCCGGGCCCGCGGCGGTTAGTTCACATCCCCTCCCCAACCAGAACAACCTTGCACACCATCATCACACGGACCTACCGCGCTTTGGTTGCGGGCCTCTCGGCCCTGCTGCTCTCCACCGCCCTTCCGGCAACCGGCGCCGGAGACGCACAGGCGCAGAGTGTGCGCGAATTCCTTACCGAGCCGATCCGCTCACCGTAGCGGCGAAACGCTTCGTGCTGTCTCCATCCAGGCTTGAGCGAGAGGACCGGGTCTACGACCGGGTTATTTTCCCCGACAGCTCCCACTTCGCCGCGCCCGTGGAGATCCGCACGCGGCAGCAATTCAAAGTGACCGGCTTCCGTGACAGCCTCTCCTACAGGCTTCAGTTCTTCGGGACGGCCGACACTACCCTGCCCCGGTTGCCCGTGCGCCTTGTCAGCGGCACCGACACCACCACCCTTTACACCAACCCGGTGCCCCTGCGCTTCCGCTCGGTACTGGCGAGCCAGGAAGAGTCCTTCCGTCCCCTCAAACCCATTTTCGATTTCGCCGCGGCCTGGTGGCCCTGGATACTCGGGCTGCTGATAGCCGGGGCGGCCGCATGGTACCTGTGGCGCATGTGGCGGCAGGGCGACTATAGGCGAAAAAAGGAAGGGCGGGCGCCTTTCCGCGCCACCCCTTTCCGGGACCCCCTCACCGAGCTGCGCGACACCCTCCGCCAGCTTGAAAAGGCCAGCCTGCAGAACAAGGAGGATTTCGAACAGTTCTACATTAACCTGGGTGACGCCATCCGCGCCTACTTCGAGGAACTCTACGAAATTACCGCCCTGGAAATGACCAGCGGGGAGATCCTGCAGGCCCTCAGGGAGGAGGCGGTGGACCGCGACCTGGTGGGCGCCACAAGAGACGTGCTCAACGAGGCCGACCTGGTGAAGTTCGCCCGCTTCGAGCCCACCGTGGAGCAGTCCAAGAAGGCCCTCAGCAAGGGTTACGCCTTCCTGGAGCGCGCCCAGCAAATCGACGGGCCGCGCATCGAAAAACTGCGCCGCAAACATCACGAAGAGATGGAGGAGGCCCGGCGGCGCTACGAGGAGCAGGCCCGGGAGGAGCACGATGGCCAGCAGGGCGATGGCCAGACTGAAGGTGCGGCGCCCGAACAGGAAACGCAAAACCAAGAGGAGAAAAACGAATGACCTGGGCAAATCCACAATGGCTTTGGCTGCTGCTCCTGCTGGTGCCCCTGATTGGGCTGCACCTTTGGCGGCGCTTCAGGCGCCGGCGGCCCAGCCTCACCTTTTCAGACACCTCCAGTCTGAAGGGGCTGCCCGGAAACTGGCGCGTCTACGGCACATGGATCCCTCCCCTGCTGCAGTGGGCCGCCGTGGCCCTGGTGATTATGGGACTGGCCCGTCCCCAGCTTCAAAATACCACCGTGGAGCGCAACGCCGAGGGCATCGATATTGTCATGTCCCTGGACATCTCCACCTCTATGAAGGCCGAAGACCTCAAGCCCAACCGTTTCGAGGCGGCGCGGCAGGTGGCCACCGATTTCATCGACAAGCGCATCTCCGACCGCATTGGACTGGTGGTCTTCGCCCGCAAAAGCTTCACCGTTGTCCCGCCCACCCTCGACTACAGCCTGCTCAAGCAGCTGCTGGGCGAGGTGGAGATGGGCGTGATTGAAGACGGCACCGCCATCGGCATGGGCATCGCCACCGCCGTGAACCGCCTCAAGGAGAGCCAGGCCGAGAGCAAGGTGGTGATCCTGCTCACCGACGGGCAGAACAACTCCGGGGAGATCGATCCCGTCACAGCAGCCGACCTGGCCACCACCTACGACATCAAGATCTACACCATCGGGGCGGGTACGCGCGGGACGGCCCCCTACCCGGTACAGGATCCCATCTTCGGCAAGCGCTACCAGAACGTGAAGGTGGACATTGACGAGGAGATGCTCACCCAGATCGCCGACATGACCGGGGGACGCTACTTCCGCGCCACAGACACCGACAGCCTGCAGCAGATCTACAACGAGATTGATGAGCTGGAACGCACCGAAATTGAAGAGATCATCTACACCGACTACCAGGATCTCTACCCGCGTTTCCTGCTGCCGGCCTTCCTGCTGCTGGTGGCCGCCGTGGTCACCGACAAGATCGTTTTCCGCACCCGCCTGGCCTAGATTTCCCCTTCTTGCATTTTCGGCGGGTATGCGGCACCTTCCTGCTTAGCTGAATGCACATCGGGTCCAGGGTATACCAGCGCAACATTCACGTCTAACCACACTTCCCATGAGCAGCCAGGAAAAGGATAAAAAGGAACTGGGCATGCGGCCCGGCATCACGCGCCGCGATTTCCTGAACACCACCCTTCTGGGAGCGGGCGGGGCGCTGCTCGCCGCTGCCTCCCCCCTGGCGGTTACGGGCTGCCTCTCCCGCGGGGGCGGACCCCGCAAGGACCCCTGGTGGGGCTACGGGGCCGTGGGTGACTACGCCCGATCCCCCGGCAACTCGCGGCGGTCCATGGAAGCCGCACATCGCCTGCGCGACGGGGTGTACGACGGACAAGAGCTGCAGGGAGAGGACACCGGGGAGGTCTACGACATGGTGATCGTGGGCGGGGGTATGAGTGGGCTGGGCGCAGCCCACTACTTCCACAAGCATGCCGGCGACGGACGCCGCTGCCTGCTGCTCGACAATCACGCCATCTTCGGCGGCGAGGCCAAGCGCAACGAATTCGTGGTTGACGGGGAGCGCCTGATGGGTCCGCAGGGCTCCAACGACTTCGGCGTGCCCTCCCGCGGTTCGCGCTCGCTCTCGGGCCGGATCTTCGACGATCTGAACATTCCCAGGGAGTACGATTTCAGGGAATGGGACGAGTCGCTGAAGCCCCTCGGTTTCGGCCTGGACAACTACGCGCACATGACCGGGGTGGTGGAGTCGAAGGTGGACATCGGCTACTGGTTCGGTCCCGGCGGAGCGGACGCCGCGGACGAAGGAAACGGCAGCGGCTTCTGGCGCACCAACATCTGGCGCCGCGACCTCGAAAACGCCCCCTGGCCGGAGGAGCTGAAGCGGGACATGCTGCGCTGGCGCTACCACCGGTGGGAGGATCGCGGCGAGGACTTTGGGCGCATGCTGGATAGCATGAGCTACCGCGACCTGCTGGAGAAGGAGCTGGAACTCCCGCATGAAGTGACCGAATACATCGCCCCGGTCATTGGACTCATCAACGGGGCCAGCCCCGACGCGGTGTCGGCCTACGCCGCCTCCCAGGTGGGCATGCCCGGCACGGGGCGTCCGCGCGGCAGGGACGCCTCCCTCCCCCTCTCCTTTCCGGGCGGAAACACCGCCTTCGCGCGTTATTTCGTCAAGGGAATGATCCCCGAAGCTATCGAGGGGGGTCACACCTTCGGCGATATCACCAACGGCAAGGTACGCTTCGAGGCCCTTGACCGCGAGGAAGCTCCTCTGCGGCTGCGCATGGGGGCGACGGTGGTGCGCGTGGAGCATCAGGGCGAGCCGGGGGCGGCCGACCGCGTCTGGATCACCTACGAAAAGGACGGAAAAGTGCGTCGCGTGCAGGCACGAGGGGTGGCCATGGCCTCCGGGGGCTGGGTCAACAAACACATCCTGCGCGACCTGCCGCCGGAGATGCGACAGGCCTACGAAAGTTTCCAGTATGCCCCGGCCATGGTAGCCAACGTGGCGCTCACCAACTGGCGCTTCCTCTACGACCTCGGCATCACTGCCGCACAGTGGAACGACGGCGGCTTCGGCTTTTCCTGCAATATACGTCGCCCCATGACCGCCGGCGGCTACCGGCCGCCCCTGCACCCCGACCGGCCGACGGTGCTCACCTTCTACATGGGCTTCGGGTCTCCCGGCGTGCCCCTGGCCCGGCAGATGAGCGAGGGACGATGGAAGCTCTTCGGAACCACCTTTTTTGACTTCGAGAAAGAGCTGCGCCGGCAGATGCTGGAGCAGTTCGGGGCGCACGGCTTCGACCCGGCGAAGGATATAGCCGGCATCGTCCTCAACCGCTGGGGACACGCCCGCCTGGTGCAGCCGCCGGGCTTCTACTTCGGCGGTGAGGACGGGCCCTCCCCGCGTGAGGTGGTTGAAAACGGTTACGGCCGCGTGGCCATCGGACACTCCGAACTCAATGGGCACCAGAACTGGTCCGGGGGCGTGGCGCAGGGCTACCGCGCCGCCGAACAGGTGCTGGGCATGCTCTAGCATGAACAATCTACTCTGGGGCATAGCGGTGATTTCGGCGCTCTACCTGGGACTGGCGCTGCTTGTCTGGGCCTTCCAGGAGCGGCTCGTCTACTTCCCTCAGCGCACCCTGGTGGCCACGCCCGCCGATTTCGGCATGCCCTACCGCGACGTGCGCTTCGACGCCGAAGACGGGATCAGCCTGCACGGCTGGTTGGTGGAGGGCGTCGACGGACCTCCCTCCGCCGACCGTCCGGGTGCCGGACGGACCCTGCTCTTCTTTCACGGCAACGCCGGCAACATTTCGGGCCGCCTCGAGACAGCCCGGCTCTTTCGCAATTTGGGACTGGACGTGCTCATGGTCGATTATCGGGGCTACGGGCAGAGCGGGGGACGTCCCACTGAGGAGGGCACCTACCGTGACGCCCAGGCGGCATGGGACTGGCTTACGGGCGAGGAGGGCGTGCCGGCCGATTCGGTCGTCGTTATGGGACGCTCCCTGGGCGGGGCGGTGGCCGCCTGGCTGGCCAGCCGGGTTCGTCCCCGCGCCCTCATCCTCGAATCCACCTTTACCTCCGGCGTGGACCTGGCGCGCCACGCCTACCCTGTCTTTCCCGTGAACTGGATGCTGCGCCACCGTTATCCCACGGCCGAACATTTACGTGGACTGGACATTCCCAAGCTCTTTGCCCACAGCCGCGAAGACCGCACGGTGCCCTGGCAGCTCGGGCGCCGGCTCTACGAGGGGGCCCCGCAGCCCAAAACCTTCCTGGAGATGGAAGGCGGACACAACGACGCCTTTCGACGCACCGGCCAGCCATACCTGGAAGCCATACAACAATTCCTGTCGGAACTGGACAATTAGAATCGGATCCCTTTACTTGTAATCGCTTAACGACGAGGTGCGCCCGGGGCGGCCTCCCAACCAAGAAACCGCGCATTGGGAAATTCATCTTCCGGCAAGCCTGAACATGTAGTACAGGCCAGCAAAGACGGCCTGGGCGCCTTCGGCGGCGTTTTCACGCCCTCCATCCTGACCATCCTGGGGGTCATTATGTACCTTCGTTTCGGCTGGGTGGTAGGCAACGTGGGCCTGCTGGGAAGCCTGCTTATCGTCACCCTCGCCACCGGCATCACCCTGCTGACGGCTTTCTCCATTGCGGCCATCGCCACCGACCAGCGGGTACGCATCGGGGGCGCCTATTATATGATCAGCCGCTCGCTGGGCATCGAATCGGGAGGGGCCGTCGGCATTCCCCTCTACATCGCACAGGCCCTCTCGGTCTCCCTCTACACCATCGGCTTCGCCGAAAGCGTGGTGGGCGTTTTCCCCGCACTCGACATCACCTGGGTGGGCGTCATCACCACCGTCGTTGTGGCGGCCGTCGCCCTGGTCTCCGCCCGCGCTGCTATCCGGGCTCAGTACGTGATCATGTTTGCCATCGCCCTCTCCCTGATTTCCCTGATCTTCGGCAGCCCGGTGGAGTCGACCACCATCGAGTTGTGGGGAGCGGCCGATCGCAATTCCGAACCCTTCTGGTCGGTCTTTGCCGTCTTCTTTCCGGCCGTCACCGGTATCATGGCGGGGGTGAACATGTCGGGCGACCTTCGCGACCCCAACCGCTCCATCCCCCGAGGCACTTTTGCGGCCATAGGAGTGGGCTACGTGATATACATGGGACTTATTGTGCTGCTGGCCATGCGCGCCGACGCCCTCTCCCTGATCGAGGATCCGCTCATCATGCGCAAGATCGCATACTGGGGTGACTCCATCCTGCTGGGCATCTGGGGCGCCACCCTCTCCAGTGCCGTGGGCAGCATTCTCGGTGCTCCGCGTGTTCTTCAGGCCCTGGCACGCGACAAGATCCTTCCCGATTTCATGAAGTTTCTGGGCAAAGGCTCCGGCCCGGACGACACCCCGCGGTACGGCACCGTATTCACCTTGTGCATCGCCCTGGTGGCCGTCTGGTTCGGCAACCTGAACCTGATCGCCCCCATCCTCTCCATGTTCTTTCTGACCACCTACGGCGTGATCAACGCGGCGGCGGGCATCGAAACGCTGCTCGACAGCCCCTCCTTCCGGCCCAAGTTCAAGGTGCACTGGGGTTTTTCGCTGCTGGGCGCTGTGGGCTGCGTGGCCGTAATGGTGCTCATCAACCTGTCGGCCACGGTGGTCGCCGCCCTCTTTGTGCTCATGATCTATCTCTGGCTGGAGCGGCGCCAGATGAAATCGGTATGGGGCGACCTGAACCGCGGTATATGGATGGCGGTGATACGCGAGGCCCTCATGCACATCGGCACCGATTTCGAGCCCAAGAGCTGGCGTCCCCATCCCATTGTGCTCTCCGGCGCGCCGCGCAAGCGTTGGCATCTCATAGATTTTGCCAGCTCCATTACCCAAAACCGCGGCATGCTCACCGTGGCCACCATTGTTACCGACGAGGACTTCGACGAAACGCGCCTGGAAAACATGACTGACCATATCCAGGAATTTCTGCGGAAGCGCTCCATCCACAGCCTGGTGAAGGTAAACGCCGCCTCCGATCCCTTCGAAGGTTCCCTCAACCTGGTGGAGTCGTACGGCCTGGGCAAGCTGGTGCCCAATACCATCATACTTGGCGCCAGTGAAAATCCGGGGGTGCGAGACCGCTACTGCGATATGATCTCCGAATTATACCGCAAGAAGAGAAATCTGATTCTGATCCGCGACAACGGGGAGGAGGAAGTCTACGGGAATAAAGGCCGCATCGATCTCTGGTGGGGCGGGCTCAAGGGCAACGGGGGACTGATGATGATCCTGGCCTACCTACTGCAGGAGAGCATCCCCTGGCGCAATGCGGTGGTCCGTGTGAAAATGATTCTGGATGACGGGGAGGCGGACGAGGACGTGCGCCGCAACCTGCGCCGCATCATCAATACCATCCGCATCGACGCGGAGATCGACATTATCCACCAGCAGGGCCGCACCTTCTCGCGCATCCTGCACGATTCCTCCTCCGACGCCGACCTCATCCTGCTGGGCATGGCCGCTCCGGGAGACGATTTCCGCGCCTACTACGAAAACCTGCAGGGTATGACGCGGGACCTGCCCACCACCGCCATGGTCCTTGCCGGCCAGGAGATCTCCTTCGGAGAGGTACTTATCCAGAAAGACACCATGACCGGTTGAACTTCCATAAAACAGTGATCATGCACACCGGCTAACCAACGCTCAGACACATGGACAAGCACGAAAAGATCAACTATCTGGAACTTCCGGCGGGAGACCTCACGGCCACCAAGGCCTTCTTCGAGGAGGCCTTCGGGTGGGAATTCCAGGACTACGGCCCTGACTACACCGCCTTCAACGACGGCGTGCTGGACGGCGGCTTTTTCCGGGCCGAACAGCGGTCGCGACAGGATGAGGGTGGCGCCCTTGTCATCCTCTACAGCCGGGACCTGGAAACCACCCTGCAGAAGGTGGTACGCGCCGGCGGCACCGTGATCAGGGACATCTTCTCCTTTCCGGGGGGACGCCGTTTCCATTTCACGGAACCCAGCGGCAATGAGCTGGCGGTCTGGTCGGACCAGGGACTCGAGGAGTAGGCCTTCGAAGGACACTTCCCGGCACGCTAAATCAAGCCAAAACTTGATTTTAGGTGTGTCGCTGGTCATACTGCCTGTGACATCAGCTCACTCAGACCAGGACCCTGACGTCATGCACCTTGACCCGCTCCGTCGCTATTTCCCCCTTCAATACGACAAGCCCGACCCGGCCTTCGTCGCCGCCCAGCTGCGCAGGCCTCACGGGGAGTTCGCCGGCAAGATCGCCGCGAAGATGGACGAGGTCAACACGCCCCTTTTCGAACTGACAGCCGGGGCTATGGAGCTGGACGGAGCCGAAAAGGTGCTCGAAATCGGCTTCGGCAGCGGACGTAATTTCGCCCGTCTCCTGGAGAAGCACCCCGAACTGAAGCTGTGCGGGCTGGACTACTCCACCGAGATGGTCCAATCCGCCCGGGAGCTGCACGAAGGGGCTGTTGAAGCTGGACGCCTTGAGGTTCGGGAAGGATCCAGCGACGGGATGCCCTACCCCGACGACACCTTCGACAAGGTTTACTGCAATATGGTGATCTACTTCTGGGAGGAGCCCGACCCGCACCTGCGGGAGATCCGCCGGGTGCTCAAGCCCGGGGGCAGCTTCTACACCGGGCTGCGGACCCGGGAGAGTATGCACCAGCTTCCCTTCATTGAACACGGCTTCACCCTCTACGGGGTAACAGACTGGAGCACCGTGCTCCAGCGCAACGACTTTCAGCCGGCGGGCATACATACGAGCCTTGACCCTCCCTTTGAGGAGGCCGGCCAGACCCTGCGCATGGAGTCGGTATGCCTGGCGGCCACAGCCTCGCCGTGACACACTGCGTCTTCCAGTCGGTTGATACTTCTATAACTTGCCTTAATAGTATTTTTAGATAATCGACATAACACGCAGGAGTATAGTTCGTTAGAACTACCCTATGATGAAACGTACTACCTCAGCCCTTGCCATTCTCACCTTCCTCCTGACCGCGGGCTGCTCCGTTCACAGCCCCATGAGCGAAATGGTCATGTTCCAGGAGAAGGAACCCGGGTCGGAGCGCGACCTCTACCTGTCACGCTACAGCCACTCGGTGGCCAGCTACCGCAACTGGATCTATCCCCAGGCCTCCGTCCAAGACTACCTGTCGCGTACCGAACCGGCCGGGGAGGCAGGCGAATACAACTACCTGGAGAGCCACTCCTTCTCTACCCATGCCATCTTCATGTCCGACCGGGTGGAGGACGTTGCCCTCTCGCTGGCCTTTGGCAAGGGACTCGGGGTGGACGCCACCGCCCGTCTTACAGGCAACCTCTACCTGACCGGGGGACTGAGCAATCCGGCCCAGCCTGTGGGGCAGCTCGTGCTTCAGCAGCGCCTGCTGGACGGCAATCCTGTGGGACTCAGCCTGGGGGCTGCCTTCACGCGCAATTTCCACAAGTTCGCCAGGATCAACGACTGCTACTTCTGCACGGGCGCCCGCTCCACCTACTCCCGTGCGGCGGGCCTGCGGGCCGTATTTACGCTTTCACATCCCCGCTCGGGTGGAGAAAGCCGCCCCTTCGTCTACGCTACCGGCACCTGGGGCTACGACTTCACCTTCGACGCCTGGTACCCGCAGTTTGGCGTGGCGGTGGGCCTGTACTGAGGCCTGTAAGCCACCCGTACCGCCTCCTGTGTAGCACCCCTGCCCTGCCATCGTAACAGCATGCGGTTCAGACCTACCTCGACCGCATCTGGGTGCGTCTGTCACGTTCCAATTCCTTGGCACCGCAATGGCTGACCACCGACCTTGCCGGCAACATCAGACACCGGCAGCGAAGCGCAACGATGAGGGAACGCGCACTGTTGTAGGATGCTGAATGGTCAACCGCAACCCTAATCACCTAATCCCCGCATGGAGAATTTCGACCGCGTAAGAGATGCCGTAGGAGATTACATCTACGAAAACGGGCAGGAGTACAACCGACTGCTCGTCTCGGCAGACTTTTTCGAGACGCTCAAGAAAGAAGCCGAAGAAGGTTTTGACCTGGAGGCGGACGACCCGGCGGAGCTGGTCGATTTTCCCAGGCTCGAGGTAAAGGAGAATGCCGACTACGATTTCAAACTTCTGCCCTGACAGGCTGCCCGCCAACTCTATACCGGATTGCACCATGGCCACTGAGGATAAAAATGTAACGGTTGACAAACACCTGCTGACACCACACGAACGCGAGCGGCTGCAAGCCCTGCAATCCTACGACATCCTCGATACCCCCGAGGAACCTGAGTTTGACGCCCTGGTCAAGCTCGCCTCACAGATCTGCGGCACCGAGATCTCCCAAATCAACTTTGTGGACCGGGACCGCCAGTGGAACAAGGCGACCAACCCGCCCACTCCCAAGGAGATGCCCCGCGGCGGGTCTTTCTGCAGCTACACCATTCTGGAAGACGAGTGGATGGTGGTGGAGAACGTCAGCGAGGACGACCGCTTCCAGGAATTTCCCTTTGTGAAGGAAGATCCCCAGGTCCGCTTCTACGCCGGGGTGAATCTGAAAAGCGAGGAGGGTTATAACGTAGGTACCATCTGCGTACTGGGCTTTGAGTCCAAACGACTCGAAGACTGGCAGTTGGAAAGCCTCAAAACCCTCGCCCGGGAGGTTGAGGGACGTCTCGAACTACGCCGCAATCAACACGAGCTGGAGGAGAAAAACAAGGAACTCGAGCGGAAGACCACCTTCCTGGAAAACTCCACCGACCTGGTCATGATGGTCGATCCGACAACCTACACCATCTCCTCCGTGAGCGGGCGGGTGCATGAGACCCTGTCCTACCCATCCGAAGAGCTCCACGGGATGCCGCTTACCGACCTTGCCGGCGACGACAAGCTGCGAGAAGCCCTGGACGGATGGAATCCGGGGAAGGATGGCGAGTTTGAGAACGAGTTCCAATTCCTGGACAAATCGGGCAAGGCCGGCTGGCTGCGACTGCATATCAACGAAAAGAAGAACAAGCTCTATGTCACGGCACGGGATATAACCCGCCGTAAACGCCAGGAGCAGCAGATCGAATCCTCCCTGGAGGAGAAAAAAATCCTGCTGGCCGAAATCCATCACCGGGTCAAGAACAACCTGGCCATTATCTCCGGTATGCTGCAGCTCGAACTCTACCAAACGGAAAGCGAGGAGACGCAAAAGATTATCGGTAACAGCCAGATGCGCATCCAGTCCATGGCCGAGGTGCACGAGCTGCTCTACCAGACGGGTGATTTCAGCAATGTCCCACTCCACACATTTGTGGACAAGCTGGTGAAGAACATCACCCGTCTCTACAGCACGGAGAATCGGGAAATTTCGGTTGAGGTGGAGGTATCTGACGTGAAGCTCAACGTCAACCAGGCCATTCCCGCTGCCATCATTATCAATGAGCTGGTGACCAACGCCTGCAAGCACGCCTTCGAAGACCGTGAGCACGGACAGGTGAAAGTGACCATCCGGGAAACCGGCAACCGCATCAGCCTTGCCGTATCCGACAACGGCGGGGGACTGCCCACTGACATCGACCCGGCCTCGCAGGAGTCCATCGGCTTTTCCCTGGTCAACGAGCTCACCCGCCAGCTCGAGGCAGAACTGGAGGTCGAGCGGGAAGACGGAACCGCTTTTATAATCTCTTTTCCCATCCGCGAATCCAAAGGATCCAGCAGTTCGCTCCAACTTACCTGAGCGTTCCCCTTTGGCTTGTAAAGCTCACTGATCTAGTCCTGACCGATACGCTTACTATCTATGTCTAACATTCAGTCCATCGCCCGGCTGGCCTTCGCGGGCTTCCTGCTGGGCTGCTTCAATTTCAGCCTGTTCGAAGGCAGCAATCCCCACTTGCAGCTGGGAATCGCCCTGGGACCCCTGATGCTGAGCCTGGGCAGCCTGGTGCTTGCCGAAATTTTTAAGGAAGGCAGACAACTGCTGGAAGAACAGGACCTGATCGTATGAGCATTACGGTACACCTCGACGTCATGCTGGCCAAACGAAAAATGCAACTGAAGGAGCTCTCCGAGGAGGTCGGGGTCTCCTCCACCAACCTCTCCATCCTGAAGACGGACAAGGCCAAAGGCGTCCGCTTCAGCACGCTGGAAGCCATCTGCGAAGCGCTGGACTGCCAGCCCGGGGACCTGCTAAAATACGAACATGACTGAAACACTGATATCCACCCTCCTCCAGCTGCTGGCCTTTACCCTCATTCCCTGGCTGGCCTGGATGGCCTGGACCCGAAGGAAATCCGGGGAGCCCTTCCTATCCTAGCTCGGCCTGACGCCCGCCCCCCGAAAAGCCTGCCTGCTGGCGGTGCTCTACAGCGCCGCACTCTCGCTTCCCCTGATCGGGCTGATCGCTACATCCGATTCTCTCATGACGGTCATGACCCATCCGGGAAGTATGACGGGCTCCCTGCGCGCCATGGCCTTCGGACCGGAGGCAGTGGGCATCCTGCTGGTGA
Source organism: Balneolaceae bacterium (assembly GCA_034521445.1). NCBI lineage: Bacteria > Pseudomonadati > Balneolota > Balneolia > Balneolales > Balneolaceae > Balneolaceae bacterium. Next base: position 20,741 of record JAXHMM010000018.1, read on the forward strand.
CGGCCCTGGTTAAGACCGCCCTTGCCGAGGAGATTCTCTTCCGGGGCTTCCTGGCCAAGAGACTCATCGCCTGGCTTGGATACGCACGGGGCAACCTACTTCAGGCCGTGTTTTTCGGAGCCCTCCACTCGGCGCTCTTTTATGCCATCAGCAGCAACCTTCTCCTTTTATTCGTAATATTTCTCTTCCCCACCGTGGGCGCAAGTGAGCCTTCGCAGGTAAACTTGGTAACATTGCACGAATCTGGGTACTTTCTGCCTGCGGCCCCGGTATGGCTGGAAGTGAGCCAATGACAGGGCATACGGAGAGGAACGCATGAGTAAACAGGACCCCGAAGAACAGCCAGCAGACCCCGCGGTGTTCGAGCGAATAGCGGACACGCTGGTGGACCATGACTATGTGGTGGTGGGCGACCTGTTCAACCAGGATGATCTGGAGGGGCTGCGCGGTGAGCTTATTCGCAAATTGAAGGCCGACGAGCTGGAGCCGGCTGGTATTGGCAACCGCGACAAGCACACGAAGGATGAAACCATTCGCAGCAACCGCATCCGCTGGATCGAGGACCACTCACCCAAATACTTCGAACGGGGTTATATGGGACGCATACGCGAGCTCAAGGCCTATCTTAACCGCACCTGTTTCAGCGGCATCAGCGATTTCGAGTTCCACTACGCCTGTTTCGCCCGTCATACCTTATACAAGCGGCACCTGGACCGTTTCCGGTCGGACGACGCCCGAAAATTTTCCGTGGTCACCTACCTCAATCCCGACTGGGAGCAGGCCTACGGGGGACAACTGGTGCTCTATCTGCCGGACACCAAACTGCACATCGATCCCACCTGGAGTAAAACCGTAATCTTTCGCAGCCACATTGTGGAGCACGAAGTGCTGCCGGCCGAAAGAGACCGCATGAGCATCACAGGCTGGCTTAAGTGACCGCTATATGTTATCTTAGTAGTATAATTGAGTTTCAACCCCAGATCGTCCCACTCATGCGCTACGCCCTCTGCCTGTTTCTGGCCCTGCTACTCGCCTCCTGCCATGCCCCGCAAAATGAACAGACGCTTCCTCCGCCCCACACCGACGAGATGGTGGACCTGCGCATCGGAGGTGATGGCACCATGCTTTTCAACGGCAACCGCATCCATGACTCCGCCCTGGCAAGTCACGTGCGCGCCCTACACACCGGCGAGATGACCAGGGCGCGAATGATCATCTCGGAGGAGGCGCCCACCGGCCTGGTAATGAAAGCCACCAGCCTGCTGTACGGGCAGGGCGTGCGCCGCATCTCCTCGAAGCTGCTCTCCCCGTCGGCCTACCGCGACTACGACCGCCATCATCTACACGTGGACATTCTCAGCGACGGCAGGATTTTCTATCGCGGCCACGAACTCTTTCCCGCCGATCTAGCTACGGCCCTGCGGCACGCCGACTACTCCGATTCTGTCATCGCCGTCCTGTCGGTAGGCGACACCACCCGCGTGGGACCAGTCACCGATGTGCAGGAAATCCTCCGCGACCGGGAGATCATGCGGGTCAACTATTCAGATATCTGAGACTGGTCCGATCCCGTCCCGCAGCCGGTTCTGTTGCCAGCCTTTGCCCTATTTACTATTTTGGGCGCGAAATTGTGCACTGCTCAATCTAATTAACGGAATCCCGCATGCCTATACTGCCCGCCGAGGAGGCCATGCAGCGCCTCAAAGATGGAAACCGCCGCTACGTCAACGGAAACCCGGATCCCGGTGTACGCGCCCACCATCCCGAACTCACAACGGGCCAGCAGCCCTACGCCGTAGTGGTGGGATGCGCCGATTCGCGCGTCCCGGTGGAGACGGTCTTCGACGCCGGGGCCGGCGACCTCTTCGTGATTCGCGTGGCTGGCAACGTAATGGACCCTTCCGGCATCGGCAGCGTGGAGTACGCTGTGCAGCAGCTGGGCACCCGACTGGTCGTGGTCATGGGACACAGTGGCTGCGGGGCCGTGCAGGCCACCATCGATGAGCTGAGGCAGCCAAGCGAGAATCCCTCGGTCAACCTGGTTGATATCGTCAAACGCATCGCCCCCGCCGTGCAGCCCTTGATGAAGGGCGAGGCGGCAGACGACCCTGATGAGCTCTCCCGCCGAAGCGTCCGTGCCAACGCCAGCCGCTCAGCCGAGCTACTGCGCAACTCGCCCGAAGTACTGAAAGGCCGGGTGGTGAGTGGAGATCTGGTGGTGGTGGGCGCCATCTACTCGCTGGAGACCGGGGAAGTGGAATTCTTCGACGTGCCGGGATGAATCCTGCACCGGCGCACTCGCCGTTTACCGTTGAAGTGAGGCGGGCAATAAGTCTGCAAAAACGTAGGCCGGTCAGAATCGAAAGACCGTGGCGCTGCGGTAGACCTCCCCGGCTTCGAGCACCGTGGAGGGGAACTCAGGCCGGTTGGGGCTGTCGGGAAAGTGCTGCGGCTCCAGGCAGAAGGCCGTTCGGTGGCCGTAGGGCTCTCCCTCCCTGCCCGTATCGCTCCCGTCCAGGAAATTTCCGCCGTAGAACTGCAGCCCCGGCTCCGTGGTGAAGACGGTCATGGTGCGTCCCGAGGAGGGATCTTCCGCCCGGGCTGCCAGGCGCATGGGCGCCTCCTCCCAGCCACTCGTCGGCACCTCACCCGAGATGCTGAAAGCCGGGGCTGCGCCCGCTTCCCTCAGAACAAAGTTGTGGTCGTAGCCTGAACCGTGCGCCAGCTGGGGATGGTCCGCACCCACCCGCTGCCCGATGGGCGTGGGACGGCGGAAATCAAAAGGGGTGCCCTCCACGGGTGCCAGCTCGCCGGTGGGGATGAGGGTGGAATGGATGGGCGCGTAGCGGTCGGCGTTGACAGCCAGCAGGTGGTCATTGATGGTGCCTGTGGCGGCCCCGCCCAGGTTGAAAAAGCCGTGGCTGGTTAGGTTGAGCACCGTCCGGGCATCGGTTTCGGCGCGGTAGTCGATGCGCAGTTCACGGGCCGAGGTCAGACGGTAGTCCACCTCCACGGTCAGCCTTCCGGGGTAGCCCTCCTCCCCATCCTCCGACACATGGCGTAGACTCAGGCTGGTGTCGCTGGAGGCGGTCACCTCCCATACCACGGTGTGGAAGCCGCCGGGTCCCCCGTGCAGGTGGTTGGATCCGTTGTTACGGGCCAGCTCATAGGTGGTGCCGTTCAGGGTGAAGCGTCCCCCGTCGATGCGGTTGGCATAGCGCCCGATGAGCGCCCCGAAATAGGGCTCGCTGGCTTCGCGGAAGCCCTCCAGGCTGTTGAAACCCAGCACCACGTTGGCATAGTCGCCCGAGGGGTCCGGTACCAGCAGTCCTGCGATGCGTCCCCCGTAGTTGGTCACCGCCACCCGGATGCCCTCCTCCCGACCAAGGAACCAGACGCCGGTCTGCCGGCCGTCGATGTTGGATTCAAATGCGCCGGGATCCAGCTCAAACATGGCCTGCGGGGAGGAGGTTGCCGTTTCCGGTGAAGACTCTTCCCCGCCCTTCAGCCCACAGCCCGCCAGGGCGGCCAGCAGAAGCGCGGTCGTGAGAAGCCTTATGGATAAGGGCATAGGTCATAAATACGTTTATAATTGGAGTGAATCGAGCCGGGGATCAGCCGGGAGTTAACCCGATGGGCAGACACCTACCATCCTACGTATTTTTCACTTCTAATATATATTAAGTAAAAAGTCTAATATGTTGATGGCAAATAATTTACGGAATATATCCATCTGGAATTATTTGAATGTTTGCGCTGTCGGCGGGGACGTATCCGCTGTGCTCCAACATAAGGGTGCGAAACCCTTCCCGCCATTCCCCCATGAAATGGTCGGCCCAAAAGTCGTAGGTAATGGTATCCCCTGGCATCAGCAAGATCTCAAATCGCCGAAGCTCCTGCGAGTCTCCTTCGCGTGAACTCCTTCTGGTAAGTCCGGCAACTGCGCCTCCCCCCTGCAGGCGTACTTCGGCGTAGCCAAGCTCTCGGACATTGTCAGGTACGCTTAGATTGACCGCACGCCGACCGGGCCGAAAGAGATAGGAGCTGGAGTTCCCGGAGTCGCCCTGTCCGGTGATATACACGCGTCCCATGTCCGCGCCGAAAGGGACCACATTCTTAAGGCTGAGGGTGTCGTCAGAGAGATTGCGGAAGGTAAGGGAGCCCCTCCAGCCTGGATCGTAGGCCGGGTCAGGGCGGTAGATAAGCTCCAGGCGTCCCGGAAGGATATAGCGCAGGCTCCTGTCGACGTACCGAAAATTCATGTCTCCCGTGTGCAGGGTATCTCCCCCGTATATAAAAGATGCTATGCCTGCGGACGCTGCGGGCCGTGCGGCGCGTCCTCCCTCCAGGATAAACTGCATCACGTCGCCCTTTCCATGGTGAATCCAGATCTCTTGCAGAGAGGCGGAAGCCTGTGCGGATTCCTGGCCATATACAGGCAGGGCAGCGGCCATCAGGCCGAACAGCAAACAGGGATAAAGAAGGGGTCGCATGACCATGCTTCGAATCATACGATACATACAACAAACCGTCGGCTTTTGTTCCCGGCCGGTACCGTCCGTCCCGGAAGCATGGTGGATATCCGAGATCGCCGGCAGTGGCTTCCGCCAGACCTTAGGAGTCAGGATTCTTCCGCCGCCACGGCCTCGCCCGAAGAAATACCCCGGCGGATACGGTAGGCGTGGACGGAATCGCTCCGGCGGTCGAGGTAGTAGAGAACGCCGCCCATCACCACCACGTCATTGGCCTCGGTGGGCAGGCGGAAGGACTCTACGTACTCACCTGTGTCCAGACGGAAAACGTCCACCAGCGAGAAGCCCTGCGGGTTCTGCGTGTTCAGTTTGGAGACGCTGGCATAGATGTACTGGCCGTCGGTGTCCAGATCGTAGGTGCGCGTGCGTTCTGGGATCTCCCTGGCGCCTGAACTGTCGGCATACGCAGAATCGGAGGTCTGGTCCTTCTCTTTCCCGAAGATATCCATGTCGCGAAACTTGCCCGTGCCCTTGGCCCGGAAGAGATTGCGGTCGGGGGTGATGACCTCCTTGACCTCATTACCCTGCAGGTCGTAATAGAAGAGATAGCTGGCGCCGGAGGGGGCATAGATAAACAGCTCTCTCTGCGGAAACGGGATGAGGTCGCCCACCAGGTCGAAGGCTCCGTTCTCCATGTTTTTGGGAAAGGGACTGAAGGTAGCCTCCAGGTTGCCTTCCGGATCGTAGACCCTAAAAAGGGAATCGGTCATGGCGGCGTGGACCACCACGAAGCCTCCGACGGCCGTCACCCGGTAGGGCTGGTAGTCAAGCTCCTTGTCAAACAGCCGGGCTCCGCTTTCCAGTTGGAAGGCAGTCATTCGCCTCTTGCCATGGTCGAGCACATAGAGGCGTCCCGATTCGGTCATTGCGTAGCCCAGGTAGTGCTCAAAGGCCTCCTCACTCCTGCCGCTGGGTACGCCGTAGGCCTTCATGAAGTTACCGGCGGGATTGAATCGCTTGATGCGCATGTCCTGGAAATCGCCCACAATCAGCGATTGGCCGTAACGGTCCAGAATCTTCGCAGTTCCCAGCGAATCGATGAGATCGCGGTGCAGCTTCACCCGCTCTCCCACACGGCCGGGTTGCCAGTTGCGCACCTCCGGCGTCTCCACTTTGGTGGACTCTATTTCGGGAGTATCGGGGGAATCGCCTCCCTCCTGCTGCGCATAAATCACGACCCCGGCCACTGCAGCTATGCTGAAGAGGATGCCAAAAACAAATATACCCAGGGTGCGCATGATGGATTTCATGAGCCAGGTGCCCTTATTGGTTGAATTTATGGATAGAGCATACCTATGGGTTATCGGCCGCAGGCCGATTTGCTTAAGCGCCGGCCTCCGCAGGAGGACGCCGGGCGGAACGATCGTTAGCCGCCTGGCGGTTATTTCCCCCTCGCAGAGCCCCGCCACCCTCATCTTCTTTAACCCCAGGTGCATGAAGATACTCCTGACCGGCGCCACCGGATACATCGCCAAGCGGCTGCTGCCCGTCCTCCTGGACCAGGGCCACCGGGTGGTCTGTTGCGTGCGCGACCGCCAGCGCTTTGACACTTCACCATACGGCAACGGCCGGCTGGAGGTCGTGGAGCTCGATTTCCTGGAACTGAAAAGCCTGGAGGCTATTCCCGGCGACATTGACGCCGCCTACTACCTGATCCACTCCATGTCGGCCTCCGGCGAGGACTTCGAATCCATGGAGCTTAGGGCCGCCCGCAACTTCCGCGAACGCCTGGACCGGACCGCTGCCCGGCAGGTTATCTACCTCGGCGGCATCGTCAACTCCAAGAAGCTCTCCCCGCACCTGCGCTCACGCAAGCGCGTGGAGGAGGAGCTGGGCAGGGGTGGCTACGGGCTGACCACCCTGCGCGCGGGCATCATCGTGGGTTCAGGCAGCGCCTCTTTCGAGATCATCCGGGACCTGGTGGAGAAGCTGCCCGTGATGATCGCCCCACGCTGGCTGGACACTTCCACCCAGCCCATCGCCATCCGCAATGTGATCCAGTTCCTGGCCGGCGTGCTGGGGATGGAGGCCAGCTACGGGCGGAGCTACGACATCGGCGGACCCGAGGTGCTGACCTACCGCGAGATGCTGGAGCAGTTCGCCGAAGAGCGCGGACTGAAACGCACTATCATCACCCTGCCCGTACTTACACCCCGGCTTTCCTCCTACTGGCTCTATTTCGTGACTTCCACCTCCTACCGGCTGGCCGTGAACCTGGTAGACAGCATGAAGGTTGAGGTCGTCGGCGAGCAAAATGAGCTGCATGAGCTGTTGGGGATCGAGCTGATTACCTACCGGCAGGCCCTCGCCCTTGCCTTTGACAGGCTGGAGCAGAAAGATGTGCTGTCGAGCTGGACCGACGCGCGCTCAAGCGAGACGCTCCGGGGCGGCGTCTCCCGGCTGGCCGAGGTGCCCGTCTACGGCTGCTTTAAGGACAGGCAGCGCTTCGAGACCGATGATCCCCGGTCTGCGCGCGACCGGGTCTGGAATATAGGCGGGGAGACCGGCTGGTACTACGCCAACGGCCTGTGGGCCCTGCGGGGCTTCCTGGACAAGCTGGCCGGGGGCGTGGGACTGCAAAGGGGTCGCCGCGGCAGCCGCGAGCTGCAGGCCGGCGACGCTCTCGATTTCTGGCGCGTGCTCTACGCGGACCGCGAAGAGGGACGACTGCTGCTCTACGCCGAGATGAAAATGCCCGGGGAAGCCTGGCTGGAATTCGAACTTTCCGGCAGCGAGCTTCGCCAGACCGCAACCTTCCGTCCCCGAGGGGTCTGGGGACGCCTCTACTGGTATCTGCTGCTGCCCTTCCATGTCTTCATCTTCCGCGGCTTGGCCCGGCGCATCGCGCAGGGCTGAGCGGGAATTACTGCCTGCGACTATAAATATTCCTGTCTTTCCTAGCTAAACAAAGGGAAGTACGCCCCCTCGACGGTGCTCGCCCTGAAACTCTCACGGGTTTTTATTAAACCCGTCAACGAACTTTTCGAACTGGACCCTAACGACTGAAGGCCATGAACCTTCGCCCACTCTTTGCCGCCCTGCTATGCCTTGCCGCCCTGCATTGGCGCCATGTCCGACGGGAGTTTCCAGGCGCTCTGGCCGGTCAGCAGGTTCAAAAATAGATCTCCAGCCAGGACGCCAGGCTGCAGAGGGTAACCAGCGCGTAGGTGTAAATCACCTTAAAGCGGTCAAGCTTGCGGAAGTGGTAGGTGGTATAGGCCCAGGTGGGGGCACAGACGACCCAAACGGCCGCCATCCACCAGATAGAGGCTCTCGTGAAGATCATGGTGCCAATGAATATGATCACAAGCACATAGGAGGCA